>DATJUT010000030.1 GCA_035502185.1 Gemmatimonadales bacterium | reverse complement strand
CGACGAGCTGCGCGAGGAGCTGCGGCGGCGCAGCATCGGGACGCGGGCCTTCTTCCACCCCATTCACAAGCAGCCGGCCCTGCGCGGCCGGTTCCGCCGCACCGAGGCCCCGGTGGCCGAACGGCTCGCGGCCCGCGGGCTCTACCTGCCCTCCGGACCCGGTCGCACCGACGCTGAAGTGGACGAGGTGATCGCCGCCGTGCGGGAGCTGGCGGCCCGTCCCTAGACGTCCGTCGCCCCACCCATGACCTGCTGCCGGCGAGAGGTCCTCTGGCTGGTTGCCGCGGCGCTCGTCGTGCGCCTCGCCGTGCTCGCCCTCAGCTACGCCGCTCCTGGTGCGCTCGCGCTGCGGGACTACGGCCAGAACCGCGGCGCCTGCGCGTCACTGGGGCAGCTCGTCACCCGCCGCCCCCAGTGTGCCGTTCTGGCCGAGGACGAGATCGGCTACGACGCACTCGGCCGCAACATCGCCGCCCGCCGAGGCTGGCTGCTCGAGCAGGGCTGGGTGATCGCGCAGCCGGCGACGCCCACCGCCTACGGCGGGTTCCTCTATCCCGCGTTCGTCGGCGCGATCTACGCCGCCACCGGCGACGACGCGCTCGCGCTGTTCCTCGTCCAGTGCCTGCTCGGGGCCCTCGTGGTCGCCGGCGTCGCCGTCGCAGCGTTCCGGCTCGGCGACCGGCGCGCCGCGCTCGCCGCAGGCACCCTGGCCGCGATCCACCCCGGCCTCGCGCTCAACTCGGCGTGGGTGATGTCGGAGGCCCTGGCGGTTCCGCTCCTCCTCGGCGCCTACCTGCTGTGGGTGCGCTACCTGGAGCGGCCGTCCGCCGCGCGCGCCTGCGCGTTCGGCGCCGCCGCGGCCGCGGCGTGCCTCACGCGGTCGCCCGCGCTGATCGCGCTGGGCGCGATGGTGGTGCTCAGCCTGCCGCGGCGCGGCTTCGCCTGGCGGTTGCACGCGCGGCACCTCGCCGCGGCCCTGGTCCTCTTCGCCGCGTGCGTGGCGCCGTGGGCCGCGCGCAACGCGCGCACCTTCCACGCCTTCGTGCCGCTCGACACGAAGTCCGGCGCCGGCCTGTGGCTCAACAACCACCCGAGCCCGAATCCGTGGCGTGAGGTGTGGGACGCGAGGCCCGACGCGCGACCGGAGCCGGGACCCGTCCCCGGCCTGAACGAGGCGCAGGCCGACCGCTACTTCCGCGGCCTCGCCGCCCGGTACGTGGTGGAGCAGCCGCTGACGTTCGCCGGCGTTTCGGCGTTCCGGCTCGCGCTCGCGCTGGTGCCGGTGCCGCGCTACTGGGGCCGGTGGCCTGCCGCGCGGGCGGCGGCGGCGGCGCTCTACGTCGCGCTCACCTGGCTCGCGCTGGCCGGGTTGTGGCGGGTGCGCCGTCAGGCCGAGGGCCGCGCCCTGATCGGCATCGCCGGCGCGTGGCTGCTGATGATGGCGTGCACCGCGGTCGGCCTCAGGCACCGGCTGGCCGCGGAGTGGGCGTTCACGATCGCGGCGGGGCTGGCCCTGGCGGTGCTCCCGGTCCCGGGCCCGCGGCGCGCTTCAGCACCGCCGACACCTCCGCGCTGAACCGTTCGGCAGTGAAGCGCGCCTCGACCGCGTGGCGCGCCGCCGCCCCGAGCCGCGCCGCGTCGGCCGCCAGGCCGGCCACGATCCGCGCGCCGAGCGCGCCCACGTCGCCCATCGGCGTGAGCCAGCCCGTCACCCCGTCTTCCACGATCTCCGCGGGCCCGCCCGCATTGACCGCGATCACCGGCGTCGCACACGCCATCGCCTCGAGGATCACCCGGCCGAACGGCTCCGGCCTCGTGGAGAAGTGCACGACGAGGTCGAACTCCGGGTACAGCCGCCACGGATCGTTCTGGAAGCGGACGAAGTGGATCCGGTCGTTCAGCGACCGCGCCGAGGCGCCCCCGATGCTCGAGCGGCCCACGCGCCGCGCCAGCTCCTGCGCATACCCCCGCTCGGCCACGGTGTCGTAGATCGGCCCGCCCACGAGCACCAGGTGCGCGTTCGGCACCTGGGCCGCGACGCGCTCGAAGGCCTCGACGACCTGCAGGTGGCCCTTCCAGCGGGCGAACACGGCCGGCATCCCGATGAGCCGCGCCTCGTGCGCCAGGCCGAGCAGGTCGTGGACCCAGAAGGTCCGGCGCGCCGGCTTGAACCGCTCGGTGTCCACGCCGTTGAAGACCACGTCGGGGCGCAGCGACGGCGTGCGCCACGCCTCGCCCACGGACCGCGACACCGCGATCGCGGCGTCGGGGACCGCCGCGGCCACCGCGCGCCACGCGAAGCCGAGGCTGTCGGGCGGGAACTCGTGGAGGTGCCACACGCGCCGGTAGCCCCGGAGCAGCGCGCAGGCGAGGTGCGCCTTGAACCCGTTGGTGTACAGCACCCGCGGACGGCCCGGCGGCAGCAGCTCGGCCCGGTCGCACTCCGCCGCGATGGCGCGCGACCAGCGCCACATCCCGCGGCTGAAGCGGACCAGCGTCTCGGGCGAGCGCCGCAGCTCGCGCTGCGACAGCTCCAGGAAGTCGTCGGACGCCGGGGCGATCGCGATCCTGATGCCGTCCTCCCGCAGCCGCTCGCCGAGCGGCCCCTCCTTCGGCAGGATCACCAGCGGGTCCACACCGTGGTTCCGGGCGCGCGTGGCGAAGTCGCGCAGGACCCACTCGGAGCCGCCGAGGGCGGAGGAGACGGAGACGCAGGCGACGGGAATCAAGGACGGTTGGTGGGCTGCAGGTTGTAGGTTGTGGGCAGCAGCTCGGCGTACACCGAGCGGATCTTGGCCGCCACCGCGTCCCAGGTGTAGGCGCGCGTCCGCGCCCGGCCGCGCTCGACGAGCGTGCGGCGCAGGTCCTCGTCCCCCAGCACGCGGGCGAGCGCGCCCGCCAGCGCCGCGGGCTCGGGCTCGACGACCAGCGCCGCGTCGCCCACCGCCTCCGCCAGGCCGCCGGCCCCGCTCGTCACCACGGG
The DNA here is from genome assembly GCA_035502185.1 of Gemmatimonadales bacterium. Taxonomy (NCBI): domain Bacteria; kingdom Pseudomonadati; phylum Gemmatimonadota; class Gemmatimonadia; order Gemmatimonadales; species Gemmatimonadales bacterium. Next base: position 18,721 of record DATJUT010000030.1, on the reverse strand, counting down.
CGCGCCCGTCGCCAGCGCCTCGATCGCCGGCACCCCGAAGCCCTCGTAGGTCGAGGGCAGCACCACCGCGTCCGCCGCGTAGTAGGCCGCGACCAGCGCATCCTCCGTCACCGAGGGCTCCTGGTGCACGAACGGGCCGACCCCGGCCGCGGCTGCCGCGTCGACGTGCGACCGCTCGAACCGCCCGCCGATCTGCACCAGGTGCGCGTCCACGCCCTCCCGGCGCAGGACCCCCAGCGCGCGGATCGCGGCCTCGACGTTCTTGCGCGGCACGCAGGTCCCGACGTTCAGCACCACGCGCGCCCCGGCCGCCCCCGCCGCGCCGAGCCAGGCGCGCCGCCGCGTGGCCACCGCTTCGTCCGACGGTCGCACCAGGAAGGTCTCGTCCACCGCGTGCGGGACAACCCGGATCCGCTCCGCGGGCAGGTCCAGCAGGCGCACGGCTTCCCCGGCCGTGAACGCGCTCACGGTGATCCAGCGGTCGGCCCGTCGCACCCAGTCCAGCACCCAGCCGAGCAGCCAGCCGCGGGCGGCGGCGCGCAGCGAGCGCCCCGCGCGCTCGATCACCCGCAGCGGCTGGAGATCGTGCACGGTGACGACGGAGGGCACGCCCGGAAACGACGCGAGGCAGTGGGCGTAGGAATGGTCCAGCACGTGGACCAGCGCCGGCCGGTAGCTCCACAGGGCCAGCGGGTAGAGGGCGTATCGCGCGACGTAGCGCGGCCCGCGCAGGGTGCGCGCCACGGCGGGCTGCGCGGCCTCGGGCAGGTAGCGGGCGAGCCCCGCCGCGTAGCGATCCACGCCGGCCCACTGCTCCAGCGCGAGGACCGGCACGGCCAGCACACCGCTCACCGCGCCACCGCCTTCCCGCCTCGGTCCGCCGCGCGCGCCCTCGGGCCGCGCAGCTCGGCGCCGGCGCCTGCCGCGGTGCGGCCGGCGACCTCCTCCAGCACGCGGCGCAGGTCGCCGAACGCCTTGGCGCGGCTCCACTCGCGCACGACGTACTCCCGGCCCGCGAGCGCCTGCGCGCGCGCCTCGTCCCGGTGTGCCGCGATCCAGAGCAGCTGCTCGGCCATCGCCGGCGCGTCGCGCCGCGGCGTCAACCGGCCGCGCCCCGCCAGCGTGAGCGCCATCCCGCCCACGGCCGTGGCCACCACCGGCACGCCGCAGGCCAGCGCCTCGAGCGGCGCCAGGCCGAGGCCTTCGGCCAGCGACGCCTGGGCGAGCGCGTCGGCCGCGCGATAGTAGTCCGCGAGGCCGTGCATCGGGTGCACGGCGGGTCGCGCGGAGACCCAGTCGTCCACGCCGGGCAGGCCCATCCCGTGCGCCAGCGCGAGGAAGTCCCGGTGGCCGCCGCCCAGGTTCAGCACGTACGCGTCGAGGCCGCGGGCGCGCGCGATGGACGCCGCCTCGAGCACGGTCTCGGGGTCCTTCTCGTGGCTGATGCGGCTCGAGAGGACGATCACGAAACGGTCGGGCGGCAGGTCGAGTTTCTCGCGCAAGGCCGCGCGCTCCGCCGCGTCGGCCGGGCGGAACAGGTCGGTGTCCACGCCGTAGTAGCCGCCCAGGACGCAGCGGGGGCAGTAGCGCGACGCCACGCCGCGCAGGTACTCGCCCAGCGCGACGCAGCGCGTCGCCATCAGGCCGTTGGCGCGCAGCAGGAAGCGGATCGCCAGCGCGCCGGCCAGCGCCTTCGCCGCGCCGATCTGCCGCCGCTCGCGCCGGCAGCGGAAGTACTCGAGGGGCGGGAGCGCCGTGAAGGTCACCACCGGCACGCCGCGCAGCCGACCGGCCAGGTTGGCGCTGAGCGCGCCGCGCAGCATCTCCTGCGCGAGGACGACGTCGAAGTCGCGCGCCACCCGGAGCAGGTGGCGCAGCGAGGCGAGCTGGAACGCCAGCCGCCCGCCGGAAATCGGCTGCACGGGAATGCGGAGGCCGGCCTCGGCCACGCGGGCCTGAAGGCCGCCCTCGGCGTAGGGACGCGCGGCCACGGCGAGCGTGAGATCGCAGATCTCGCTCAGCCCGACGACGAACCGGATGTCGGTGTAGCCCTCGACGAAGAACAGGACCCGGAGCGGAGGCCTCACGCGCCCGCCGCGGCGGCCCGCGCGCCGGGCACGGAACGCGGCGGGAGGCCGGCGGCCGGCGCGCCGGCGGCGGAGCGGTAGACCGCGAGCGTCTGGGCCGCGACCGAATCCCAGGTGAGGTCCCGCACCGCCTCGCGGGCGGCGCGCGACATCGCCGCGCGCGCGTCGCCGTCGTCGAGGATCCGGTCCACCGCGGCGGCGAACCCCGCCGCGTCCTCCGGGTCGGGGACCACGCAGCCGGACACGCCGTCGCGGATCAGGTCGGCCGCCCCGGCCCGCGCGCTGGTCACGACCGGCAGGCCGGACGCGAGCGCCTCGGCGATCACCATGCCGAACGGCTCGTAGCGGGTCGGAAACACGAACACGTCGGCGTCCGCGAACACCGCGGCGATGTCGGCGCGCGGCGGCTGGAGGACGACCCGGTCGGCGACGCCCAGCGACGCGGCGAGGCGCCGGTGGCGCTCGCGGTCGCCGCCGCCCACGGCCAGCAGCTCGGCGTCGTGCGCGAGCCGCGCCAGGGCGCGGATCGCCACGTCGAGTCCCTTCCGCTCGTACGCGCCCACGAACAGCAGCCGCGGTCTGGCGCGGGGTGCGCTCGCGGCGCGCCGCGGCGCGAAGGCCTCGAGGTCCACCGCGTTCGGCACCACGTAGACGGGCGCGGACAGGGGGCCGTAGTGCCGCTCGACCTCCGCGGCCGTGCGGCGCGAGACGGCGATCACGGCCGCGAGCGCGGGGTGCCGGTACGCCGCGCGCTCGTCGCGCACCGCCTGCGCCGAGACCAGCCGCTGGTACCAGCCCATGCCGGGGCTCAGCCGCCGCCACTCGGCGGCGCAGAACTGGGCCGTGACCACCTGCGAGCCGGGGAGCGCGCCGCCCACCGTGTGCACCAGGTCGTAGCGGCCCGCGCGCGCGAGGGCGCCGGCGCGGAGGCGGAACAGCGGGGCGGTGAGCAGCATCGGGCGGGCCGGCGCGCGCACGAGCCTGACGCCGACGCCGGGCGGCAGCTCGCCCTCGGCGCCGAGCGTGATGAGGTCGAGATCGAAGACGCGGCCGATGCGGCGGGCCAGCTCGAGCGCGTAGCGGTCCTGGCCGCCGCCGGGTCTGACGTGGTGGATGGCGAGCGCCACCCTCACGCCACGGCGTCCCGGTAGATGGCCTCGATGCGCCGCGCCATCCGGCCGGCGTCGAACCGCGCGCCGGCGGCCTCGGCGCCGGCCGCCGCGATCCGGTCGCGCAGCGCGGGATCGTCGTGCAGCGCGAGCAGCGCGGTGGCCAGCGCCTCGTGGTCGCCGGTCGGGACCAGCACGGCGGTCGTGCCCGGCTCGACGATCTCGCGCACCGCGCCCGCGTCGCCCGCCACCACGGCGGTCCCGGCGGCCATCGCCTCCACCACGGCGAGCCCGTAGCTCTCGGGCCCGTCGGGCACGTGCACCGCCACGTCCACGGCGCTCAGGGCATCGACGGTGGCCTCGGTCTGCCCGGTGAAGCGCACGCGGTCGGCGATGCCGAGCGAGGCGGCGAGCCGCTGCAGCTCCCCGGGGTAGTCGGCGTCGAGGCCGAACTGCGCGCCGCCGGCCACGATCACCCGCGCGTCGCCGCGCGCGTGGCACAGCGACTGCGCGGCCCGGAGCAGGGTCGCGTGGCCCTTGCCGCGCGCGAGCCGCGCGACCATCCCGACGAGGAACTCCTGCTCGCCGAAGCCCAGGCCCTTCCGGCCGCGGGCGCGACGGACGGCGCGCGGCTCCGCCGGGATGCGGGTGCCGGGATGCACGACCTCGATCCTGGCACGGCGCGGGTTGAAGCGGCGCTGGGCGCTGGCGGTGAGCACGGAGTTGGCGATGATGCGCCGCGCGGGGGTCAGCGCCGCCACCAGGCTCACCAGGTGGTGGAAGTCGGGCACGTCGTGCTGGAACCACACCGCGGGGATCCTCGCCAGGCGCGCCGCCGCGCCCCCGTAGGCGTGGCCCCAGGCCATCACGCCGTGCACCAGCTCGGCCCTGAGCTCCACCAGCCGCCGCGCCAGCCGGCGCTTGGCGCGGTTGGCCGCGAGCAGGTTGCGCATCCGGGGCGCGGCCAGCACCTCCGCCGGGACGCCGAGGCGCCGGGCCTCGTCCACCAGCGGCCCCTCGCTGAGGAAGATCGCCACCGGCTCCACCGCCTCCCGGCCGTGGAGCGCGAGCAGGTCCATGGTGACCCGCTCGGCGCCGCCGCGGGTCGCGTGGGGCACGACGTAGACGACTCTCACTTGGCACCACCCAGGTCGTTGAGCAGCTGCCGCGCCAGCACCTCGACGGACGCCTTGGTCCGGTAGCCCTGCGCCCGCGCCGCCGCGGCCGCGCGCTCGCCGGGGTTCAGCACCAGGCGCGTGAGCCGGGTGGCGAACGCCGCCGGCGTCTCCTCGCAGGCCGCCAGCTCGGCGAGCCGCGGGTCGAACAGGGGGCCGGTCGAGCTGACGGTGGGCACGCCGTGCGCCAGCGCCAGCATCGCCCCGCTGCGCCGCAGGGTGAGCCCGTCCACGTACGGCGCGGCGGCGATGTCGAGCGCGCGCATGATGCGGGTGACGACCTCCGGATCGCGGTCGGGCACGTGCAGCACCCGGGTGCCCGGCGGCGGATCGCGGAGCACCAGCTCGTCGCCGAAGCCGAACACGATCCACGCCACCTGCATGTGCCCCGCCAGCTTGCGGGCCGCCTCCTCGATCCACGGGCGGAGGAACCCCGCCGCCGAGGGGCTGAAGACCCCGATCGCGATCATCCCGCTCTGGAGCCCGAGCTTGAGGCGCGCGGCATCGCGGGTCAGGGTCGAGACCGGGAGCGTGGCGCCGATGGGCGCGAGCTTGACCCTCGCCCCCGGCGCGTAGCGCCGCGCGATCTCCACGTAGCGCGGCACCGGCGCGTAGACGAACGCGGTGCGGCGCAGCAGCCAGCGCAGCTGCCAGCGCATCGGCCAGCCGGTCACCAGCCATGGGAGCCGGGTGAAGGGCACGTACGGCTCGTGCAGCACCACCGCGATCCTGACGCCCGCGCGCCGCAGCCGCCACAGCGCCGGCACGAGCTGGGGCGCCACGCCGCGGCGCGCGAACAGGAAGGGGACGTACTGGATCACCACGGCCGTGAGCCGCAGCTCGCGCGCGACGCGCCCCACCCGCCACGGCGAGAGGCCGACGCGGCAGGGCAGCGGCGCGAACAGCGCCGGGTCGCCGTACCGTCCGAGGACCGCGGGTGGCCGGCCGAGCGACTCCAGCGCCCGGGCCAGCACCAGGGTATGGTCCGCCACGCCGCCCCGCACCGGCGGCAGGTCCGGGCTGTACAGGCCGATCACGGCGCCGCCAGGGCCGCCCGGTCCTCCGCGCCGTCCGCCTCGGCTGCCGCTTCGCCTTCCATCCGCCGCAGCGCCGCCAGGACGCCCGCGAGGAGCCAGAAGTACGCGAGCGTGGGGTTCGCCAGCAGCGGCTGCGAGCCCCACGAGATCACGAAGTAGGTGAAGAACAGGCCGGCGATGGCCGCAGCGGCGCTGGCCGTGAACGGATCGCGGGAGCGGCGGGCGAGGCGCACGGCGCCGCCGACGAGCCCCACCAGGATGATGGTCCAGATCACGACGCCCGGGATGCCGGCCTCGACGATCTCGTCGGCGAAGAAGTTGTCCGACCAGCCCACCTCGCGCTCGATCGCCGCGCTGCGCGGGTCGGCGGTGATCTGGGCCATGAAGGTGCCGGCCCCCGAGCCGGTGCGGCCCAGGCCGGCGCCGAACGGGTAGCGCACGGCGCGGTACCAGACCGCGGCCGGCGCCCCCTGCCGGGCCTCGAAATAGGTGCCGGTCTTGGTCATCGTGAGCAGCCGGTCCACCACGTTGCGCTCGCGCCAGATGTCGGGCGCGGCCGCGTACTTCTTCACCTGCTCGGTGGAGATGGGCGTGAGCCAGGCCTGGATGCCGGCGTACGCCGCGGCGCCCGCGAGGCCGACGAAGGCCACGCCCACGAGGCCGCGGCTCCGTCCCCGCGCCACCAGGAGCGCGGCCATCACCAGGATGGCGAGCGCGCACCCCATGATCATCTGGCGCACGCCCGAGACGATGAAGGTCCCCGCCGCGAGCGCGATCGTGATCCCGCCGAGCCAGCGCATCCACGGCCGCGGCTCGGGCGCCAGCAGCAGCAGCAGCGCCAGCGGCGTGGCGAGAAAGGCGAACACCGAGGCCCCGCCCGGCACGGCGCTGGTGCCGAACGGCCGCCACTCGTGGTAGAAGCTGATGTTCTGCCAGAACCGCGGCGACAGGTCGAGCACGCTCTGCGGGCCGGCGGCGTACTGCAGCAGGGCCGCGACGAACGGCACCAGGGCGACCGCGCTCAGCGCGGCGCACAGCAGCACGACGTCCCGCCGGCTCCGGACGACCGCCGCGCCGATGAAGTACAGCGGGATCATCGTGACGTGGGTCTTGAAGGCGGCGAGGCTCGGCAGCAGCCCCGGGCTGTACGGGTTCAGGGTCTCGAGCACGATCCAGGCCACGTAGGCGACGATCAGGCCGGTCCACGGCAGCCGCGGCAGCTGGGCCCTGCGCCCGACCACCGCCTCCAGGATCCAGACGGTCGCGACCCCGAGCACGATGAGGTCGATGCCGACGTGCACGATGCGGTTGTAGTCGGAGAGGAGCTTGAGGAGCCCCTCGATGCTCAGATAGGCGAAGATGACGACCACCGTCAGCAGCCGGCGCCCCAGCCAGATGCACAGGACGGCCACCGCCAGGGGGACAACGGCGTAGGTCACGCCCTAATATGGGGTTGCAGTTGCCCTGCCGCCACGTTAAGACTAGGCCCGCAAAGGGGACGCGCGATGCGCTCGTACCTGATCACCTTCGCCCTGGCCGCGGTGCTGGGGGTGCTCCTGACGCCGGTGGCTGGCCGGGTCGGGCGGCGCCTCGGCGCGCTGGACCGGACCGTGGAGCCGCCCGTGCCGCGGTTCGGCGGGCTGGCCATCGCCGCCGCCGCCGGCCTCGCGCTCGGGCTGCTGGCGCTGCTCTTCGAGCCGGTGCGCGCCCTGCTGGGCTATTCGCGCCTCGAGCTGGAGGCGGTGTACGTCGGCGGCGCGGTCGTCTTCGCCCTCGGCGTGGCCGACGACCTGCGGGCGCTCAAGGCCACGCCGAAGCTGCTGGCGGAGGTGGCCGTGGCCGCGGGGCTGTACGCGGCGGGCGTGCGCGCGTCCACGGTGTGGCTCCCGTTCGGCATCGTGGAGCTGGGCCGCGTCGCGGGCCTGCTGTTCACGGTCCTGTGGATCGTCGGCATCACCAACGCCTTCAACCTGCTCGACGGCATCGACGGCGCGGCCGCGGGGGCGGCGATCTTCGCGCTGCTCGCGGTGTTCTTCGCGTCGGTCCAGCTCGGCAACCCGCTGGTCGCGCTGCTCACGGTGGCGCTGGCCGGCGCCACCCTCGGCTTCCTGCGCTGGAACTTCGCGCCGGCGCGGATCTTCCTCGGCGATTCCGGCAGCCTGTTCCTCGGCTTCGTGCTGGCGACCCTCGCCCTGCGCGGGGCCACCAAGGGCGCCACCCTCGTGGCCATCGCCATTCCGATCGTGGCCTTCGCCCTGCCGGTGACCGACACCCTGATCTCGATGCTGCGGCGCGCGCTGCGCGGCGCGCCGATGATGACCGGCGACCGCGAGCACTTCCACCACCGGCTGCTGGCGATGGGGCTGACGACCCGGCAGGCGGTGGCGCTGCTGTACGTCGTGTCCGCCGCGTTCGCGCTGGCGAGCATGCTGTTCCTCAACCCCAACCTGCGCAGCCTCGCCGTGTTCCTGGCGATGCTGGCGGTGCTGGTGTGGTTCGCGGAGCGGCACCTGAAGGTGTTCGAGCTGACCGAGCTGGCGCGGATCGCCCGGCGCGGCTTCGTGCAGACGCGGGCGATCTCCTTCAACGTGGACGTGCGCAAGGCGGCCCACGACCTGGACCGCATCGGGAGCTGGGACGAGATCGTCGGCTCGCTGGCGCGGCTGTTCGACCGCAGCGAGTTCGACGCGGTGCGGCTGGTGCTCTACGACGGCGGCCCCGGACGGCCGCGCCGCGAGTTCCTGCTGGAGGACGGCGTGGTGCGCGAGCAGGCGGTGACGCCGCAGCCGGACGAGTGGGGCGTGCACCTGCCGTTCCAGCTCGGGGCCGCGGGCGCGGTGCGCGGCGAGCTGGCGGTGTTCCGCCGCTACGGCCGCCGCCCGCTGCTGACCGACGTGAACCTGCTGGTGGAGGTGCTGCGGCCGGCGCTGGCGGCCGCGGCGGGCCGGGTGGCGCCGCCCCCGCGGGCGGCGGACGCCGAGGGCGCGCCGCGCCGCCGGGCGACCGACGTCCCGCCGCCGGCGCGGCCGTAGCGGCCGCCGGCATCGTGCGGATCCTCGGCGTCGGCAAGTTCTACCCCCCGGAGTACCACGGCGGCCTGGAGTCGGCGGTCGCCGCGCTCAACGTGGAGCTGGTGCGCCGCGGCTGCGCGGTGACCTGCGTGGTGGCCGCGGCCCGCGGCCGCGGGAGCGTCGCCGACGTGGACGGCGTGCGGGTCGTCCGCGCGCGCTCCTTCGGCACGCTGCTCTCGCAGCCGCTGGCGCCGGGCCTGGTGTCCGCGGTGCGGCGCGAGGGCGCCGACCTCGTGCACCTGCACCATCCCAACCCGCTGGGCGACCTCGCCGTGCTGGCCGACCGGGCGCGAGCACTGGTGGTGACCCAGCACAGCGACGTGGTGCGCCAGCGCTCGCTGTGGCCGCTGTACGGTCCGGCCGTGCGGGCCGTGTTCCGGCGCGCGCGGTTCGTGGTCGTGGCCTCGGAGAACTACCGCCGCACCTCGCGCGAGCTGGCGGGATTCGACGCCAAGGTGCGGGTCATTCCCTACGGCATCGCCGTCGAGCGCTTCGCTCCCGGCCCGGGCGTGGCCGACCGGGCGAACGCCCTCCGGACGGCGTGGGGCCCGCGGCCCGTGGTGCTCGCGGTCGGCCGGCTGGTGGGCTACAAGGGCTTCGACGTGCTGCTCGCGGCGGCCGCCGGGCTCGAGGCGACGACCGTCGTCGTCGGAACGGGGCCCGAGGAGGCGAGGCTCCGGGCCCTGGCGCCGGCCGGCACCGTGTTCGCGGGCCGGGTGAGCGACGCCGACCTGCCCGCCTACTATCACGCGTGCGACGTGTTCTGCCTGCCCTCGGTGACCATCGCCGAGGCGTTCGGCGTGGTCCTGCTCGAGGCGATGGCGTGCGGCAAGCCGCTGGTGACCACGGCGCTCGCGACGGGCGTGACGGCCGTCAACCGCGACGGCGTCACGGGGCTCGTGGTGCCGACGGGCGACGCCGGCGCCCTGCGCGAGGCGCTGCGCGCGCTGCTCGCGGATCCGGCGCGGCGGCGGGCGATGGGCGAGGGAGGGCGGCGCGCGGTGGACGCGGAGTACACCGCCGCGCGGATGGCCGAACGCTATCTCACGCTGTACCGGGAGGCGGTGGGCTAGCCAGGCGCTTGCGGCGGGCGGGGTTGGCGGGAATCGAGAGGATGTGCGAGACCGCCAGCGCGCCGACGAAGGCCGCGTGGCGCAGCGTCACGTAGCCCCGCCTCAGCGTCGCGAGCACGCCCCGGCCCGGCACCGCCTCCGGGATCACGCGCACCGCACGGTCGAGCACCGCTCGCCACAGCCCGTAGCGGCGCGCCCGTTCGATCGTGGCTCCCCACGCGATGGCCTCCGAGACGCGCTCGGTCTTCCACTTGCGCCGGCCGATGGTGTCGCGCCAGCTCGCCAGCCTGAGGTAGCGGGGCAGGGTGGACGGCTCGACCTCGGCGGCGAGGATCGGCGAGAGGTGCGCGGCGTCGGCCACGGCCTCGAGCAGCGGCTCGGGGCGCGGGTCGGCGTCGAGGCGGCGGAGCACCTCGCCGAAGCTGAAGCCACGGGCGCGCGCCGCGAGCGTGAGGTCGAGCGCGGCCCGGAGCGAGCCGCTGCTCCACGCGTGGTTGCGCGCGTCGTGCACCAGGAAGTGCCAGAACAGGTCCATCGCCGAGGGCAGCAGCGCGCCGGGCACCGACGCCGGCTCCGCCCGCGCGAACCAGCCCTCCACGTCCCAGCCCTCGCCCCAGCGCGCCGGTCCCAGGCGCCAGTGCAGCTCCACGGTCTGCGCCGCGGGACCGATGAAGGTGTCGTGGTAGGGACGGAAGACCTCCGGCGCCGTGGCGTCGCGGGTCGAGCTGCGCACGAAGTCGAGCGACTCCAGCACCCACTCGGCCGGCTCGAGCTGGGCTTCGGGCACCAGGACGTCCACGTCGTTCATCCAGCGGATCCCGAGCGCCGGGGAGACGTTGCCCACCAGCAGCGCCGAGCCCTTGAGGGCGATGACCGGGATGCCGGCGGCGGCGAACTCGACGCCGATCCGCTCCAGGTCCGCGGCCTGCTGCACGCACTGGCGGCGGGCTTCCTCGTAGGCGTCGGCCGCGAGCTGCTCCACGTCGGGCGGCGCCACTCCCCTCAGGTCGAGCGCCGTCAGGGCCCAGCCCACGGCCGCGCCGACGCCGTCCCAGGTGAGCGCCGCGTACCAGGACTCCGGGCGCGCCTCGGCCTGCGCCCAGCGCTCGATGAGCTGCGTGTGGGCGGGACCGCCGTCCAGCGCGATCCGGAGCGTGCGCGCCAGGAGGCGGCGCACCTGAACGGGAGTCAGTCGGGAGGTCACCGGCGGTCAGTCACGGGCCGGAGCGGGGTGGTGAGGAATGGGCGGCACAGGACTCGAACCTGTGACCTCCGGTATGTGAGACCGGCGCTCTAACCAGCTGAGCTAGCCACCCGTGATGCGGTCCGCGGCGTCGTGCGCGGCGAACAAAGATAGATGCGGGCGGCGGCGCGCGCCACGGACGGAGCCCGTCCCCGGCTCACCTCGTGGACTCGTGCCCCGGCGCGGGAATCGCGACCACGTGCACGTCCCAGCGCGCCGATTCGACCGGCTCGCGGCCCTCGAGCGGCCGCGCGAGGTACTCGAGCTCGTGCATCAGCGCGGCGAACTCGCGGTTCTTGCCGTGCATCTCGCACAGCAGGATCGGGCCGTGCGCGCGCAGCGTGGCCGTCATCCCGCCGACCACCTCCAGCTCCGCTCCCTCGACGTCGATCTTCACCAGCGTGGGCGGCGGCAGCGTGCCGTTCGCGAGCAGCTCGTCCACGCTCACGAGCCGCACGGTGATCGCGGCCGGACGGGCGGCGTCCGCCGCGCCCTGGCCCGCGGCCGTGCCGGCGGGCTCGCCGGTGCGGGTCGCGAGCCTGGCCCAGGTGGGTTCTCCGCCCAGCACCAGCCCGGCGGTGCCGGCCGCGGCCGCGACCGCGGCGTCGATCACCGTGACGTTGTCGAAGTGGTTGAGCGCGATGTTGTGCCGCAGCGCCGCGAGGTTGGCCGGCAGCGGCTCGAACGCGACGACGCGACCGGTGGGCCCCACCAGGCGCGCCGCGAGCACGGTGAAGAAGCCCACGTTGGCGCCGATGTCGTAGACCACGTCCCCCGGCCGGAGTCGCTCGGCGAGCGCCTCCTGCAGGACGGGCTCGGTCGTGCCGAGCGCGTAGCCGGGGTTGGCACCGCCCGGGTTGAACCTGAGGCCGGCCGCGGCGCCGTGACGGATGGTCACGTCGCGCTGGCGCAGCCAGGTCGAGCCGATCCGCACCAGCCGCCGCTGGAGGGCGCCGGCCCACTGCCATGCGCCGATGCGCCGCAGCCAGCTGGGGGGCAGGGCACTGACCAGGCGATACGCGAGCCGGCCGAGCATGCGTGGAATGGTAGGCGCTACCGTGGACCAGGGCGAGGTCGCGGCAGCGAATGGTGCCGGCCTACCGATCCACGACGTCGAAGTCGGTCACCAGCCCCTCCGCGGTGAGGTGCACGAGGAGGTACCGATCGCCCGCCGACGTCGGCATCCGATAGTACCGGACCCGGGCCACGTCGCCGCCGTGGCGATGGAGGCCGCGGCCGGCAACGTCGGTCTCGCCGACGTAGGTCAGAGGTCCCGAGCGGTCGAGCGCCGAGCCGATCCCGGCGCCGAAGTCCTGCTTCGCGCCGGGGGTCACGTCGCGCGCCTCCGCGAGGGCGCTGCCTCCCTGATGCAGAGCGTCCAGCGCGGCGGCGATCCGGCCGGCGAGCGCCGGGTCCGGGTCCGCGACCGGTGCGACGGTGCTGGGCAGGGGAGCGATCCGCGGCATCCGGTGCTCGCGCCCGTCCGCCGATGTCCAGACGACGGCCCCCACCGCGCCCTGCCCGTCGCGCGCGACGACGAACCGCGCCGGCCGCTCCGACGATCCGAACCGCGTGCTGTCGATGGCCAGGAACGCTTCGTCCGGGAGCCCGTCGACCAGGGTCTCGAGACCGTCGCCCCGCGCATCGGGGGCCAGGGTGATCATCTGGTTTTCGGCCGCCTCGTAGTAGCCCGCGTACTCCGCGAGCAGGGGCGCCGCGACGGGTGTGCCCCGCGTGGCCGCCGGATGACCCGCCGCATCGTCCATCGGCCAGCCCCAGGCGCGCGCGATGTAGTCCAGCAGGCGCCCCATGAACCGCGAATTGTCGTTCGCGTTGATCATGATGGCCGCGCCCTGGCCTGTGTGCGCGAAGGCCACCAGCTGCGCGTCGAACCCTTCGTCGCGGCCGCCGTGCGAGAAGCGCAGTGCGTGCCCGCTGCTGTCCACGATGATGCCGAGGCCGCTCGGGGCCTTCTGGACCGTCAGGTACTGCCGCGCCATGGCGGGCGAGATCACGCCGTGGCCGCGGCCCGCCAGCGTCTCCTGGATCTCGATCGCGAACCGGGCGAGGTCGGTGGGAGTGGTCCACAGCCCGGCCGCCGCCATCTCGGGGTACACGTGCCAGCGACCACGCACCGGGGTGCGGTCGGCGTAGTAGCCGCCGGCGTTGAGCGCCGCGCGCGCCGCCGTCGGCGGCTGCTCGTACGAGCTGCTCGTCATCCCGATCGGCCCGAGCACCGTCTGTTGCATGAACCGGGGGAACGGCGTGCGCGTGACGTCGATCACCAGCTCCTGCATGATGGTGAAGCCGCCCCCCGAGTACCGCCAGATCGCCCCCGGCACCGTGTCCACCCGGATGGGGGGCGTGTTGGCGGGGGGCGCGCCGTCGAGCACCTGGACCAGTGAGGGGACCGGACCGGCCGTGTCGTAGCCGGGGAACCCGTGCACCGTGACGCCCGCACTGTGCGAGAGCAGCCGGCGCAGGGTGACTTTCTCCGTCGTGGTGAACCGGTTCCCGGGGACCTTCCAGCCCTCGAGCTGCGCGTTCACGTCGCCGTCGAGCGACAATCGCCCCGCCTCCACCAGATGCAGTGCCGCCAGCGCCGACACCGGCTTGCTGATGGAGCCGGCCTGGAACAGCGTCGCCGTGGTCACCGGGGCGCGCGTGCTGTCGTCGACCACGCCATAGGCACGGGCGGCGTCGATCCGTCCGTTCTGGATGATGGCGAGCGAGAGGCCGCGGATGTGGCGCCGCGCCATCTGGGCCTGCACGTACGCGTCGAGACTGTCGAGGCGGGAGGCCTGGGCGCGCACACCGGAGGCGGGCACGGCACAGACGAGCAGGAGCAACGCCAGTCGCGGAAGCCGCATGGATTCCTCGGAACGCCGGAGTGGTTCGTGGGCTCGAGGTCGTGAGCCGGGCGATTCGCTTCGTGGCAGGGACGCCCGAAGATGCGCGGCGGCGAGCCGGAGGGCAACGACGGGCCGTTCCGCGCCTGGCGGACGCGCTCGCCGCGGCGTATCGTAGCCCGACACCCGTCACCTGGCCGTCACCGTGACCGATTCGCTCGCCCGGCTCCGCGCGCCGGATGGTCTCAGGATGAGAGGGCGCAAGCCGGCCCGATTCTTCCGGCGGGCCGCCGCGCTCCTCCTGGTATTCGTTCCCGTCGCGGCGGACCCCGCCGTCGGACAGGGTCTGCCTGCCGCGGCCGTCGTCCGTGCTCGCGTGGACTCGCTGGCCCGTGCGTTCCTCGACACGCGCCAGACGCCGGGACTCTCCATTCAGGTCGTCCGCGGGCCCGACACGCTGGTGCGGGCCGGCTACGGCCTCGCCGACCTCGAGCAATCGGTGCCGGCCTCCGCATCCACGCTCTACGAGATCGGCTCGATCACCAAGCAGTTCACGGCGGCGTCGGTGATGCGCCTGGTGGAGGCGGGCAAGGTCGTCCTCGACGACTCGATCGCCGCGTACGTTCCCAATCTCCCCGTGGCGTGGCGCCGGGTGACGGTGCGCCAGCTGCTCAACCACACGTCCGGCATCCCCAGCTACACCGACATCGGCGAGCGGTGGATCCGCCGCTGGCGCGAGGAGATGCCGCCGGACACCCTGGTGGCGCTCACGGCCGGAGACTCGCTGTGGTTCAGCCCGGGCAGCGACTGGCGCTACGACAACGGCGGCTACGTCCTCCTCGGGATGCTGCTCAATCGCCTGACGGGCGAGCCGTACCCGACCTACCTGGAGTGGCGGCTCGTGCGACCGCTCGGCCTCGTTCACACCTGGTACTGCGACTTCAACCGCGTGCTCCCCGGGCGGGCCCCGGGCTACGAACGCGCTCCGGCCGGCTGGCGTCACGCGGATTACCTCGCCATGACGCAGCCCTACTCCGCGGGGGCGCTCTGCTCGACCGTGGGCGACCTGGCACGCTGGAACATCCTGCTCGCGACCGGCGGCGTCATCACGCCCGCGTCGTACCACGCGATGGCCACGCCCGACGGCGCCGCCGCGGCGCACCACTACGGCTTCGGCCTGTTCGCGGACACGCTCGGCGGGCGCCCCATGATCCAGCACGGCGGCGGGATCAACGGGTTCGTCAGCGCCAACGCGTACTTCCCGAACGACGCGTTGTCGGTGACGGTCCTGACGAACTCGGGCGCCGCCAACCCGGGCTACCTGATGCGGAACGTGGCGCGTGCCGCCCTCGGCCTCCCGCTCGACCGACCGCCGGCGCCGGTCGCACTGTCCTTCGCGGAGCGCGCGCGCTACGCCGGCCGCTACGAGATCGTCCGGCCGGGCGGAGCGCCGATCGGCGTCACCGTCACCAACGCAGCGGATACCCTCACGCTCCAGGTCCGAGCCGACCGGATCGCGCTGATCCCGTATGGACACGACACCTTCGGCGAGGCGGACGATCCCTCGGCCCGCATCGTCTTCACGCTGGACGGGCCGCGGGCGAGCGGCTTCAGGCTCGTCACCGCAGGAGACACGCTGCAGGCGCGACGGACGGGCGACGCGCCGTAGCGCGTCGGCGTCCGGCTAGTGCGGATGCGGATGCGGCGCCCGGGTCGCCTCGGGCGCGCCGAAGCGCCTGGCGGCGCGGGCGCGGAGCTTCGCGGCCTCGACGTCGCGGTTGCGGTAGGGCGCCGTGGTCACGAGCGAGCCGAGCAGCGCACGCACCGCCGCCGCCACGTCGTCCACCGCCCGGTCGAAGGCCGCCTGGTTCGCGGCCGACGGCTTGGTGAAGCCGCTCACCTTGCGGACGAACTGCCGCGACGACGCGCGGATCTCCTCGTCGGTCGTCGGCGGATCGAAGTGGTAGAGCGTGCGGATGTTGCGGCACATGGGTCGGGCGCTCCCTCGCTCGAGTTCCTGACGCGCGCCCGCGGGCGCGCTACTTGCCGGCCGGACGCCGCACGGCCCGCACCACCGCGAAGCCCTTCACCGACGTCCCCCGGACCGTCGCCGTCAGCGTGTCCTCCCCCGCCTGCGATCCCAGCGTCCAGCGGGTGGCCGCCTCGCCCTTCTCGTCGGTCATGACCCTGCCGGGCGCGACGGTGCCCGCCGTCGTCGCGAACGCCACCAGCACGTCGGGGATCGGGTTGCCGTAGGCGTCGCTCACGGCGAACGCCACGGGCCTGGGGAGGGCCCGTCCCGCGGCAGCGCTCCGCGGAGCGCCACCGGGGACGACGTTCGCCGGCTCCAATGGATGCGCCTTCGCGCCCACGCGGACCGGCGGACCCCCGGGCGGTCGCAGCTCGAGCCACTGCGGTCCCGCCTGGCGTCCGAGCGTCCAGGCGAACGACGCGCGACCGGCCGGGTCGGCGACCACCAGGGTCTCCGCGACGCTCCCGCTCAGGGCGATCGCGCGGAGCGCGGCGCCGCCGACCACGTTGCCGGAGCTGTCGGTGAGACGGACCACGATCGGACGCCTGAGCGTCGCGCCGACCGCGGCGTCCTGGTCGGCGCCGCTCACGATGGCGGCCGACGCCGCGCTGCCCGGCAGCGCGGTCGCCGTGACCGTGAACGGCGGCATCGTGCGGGGATTCCCGACCTGGGCGCGCACGCGCTGCGACCCGGCCCGGCGCCCCAGCGTCCAGCGGGCCCATGCCTGGCCGAGCGAGTCGGTCCGGGGCGCGAGCGCCTGGACCGAGCCCCCGTCGAGCGCGGACCACGCGACCGGCACGTCGGCGGCGGCGGCCCCGCTGCTGTCGGTGACCCGAATGCCGACCGGAGCGGCGAGTGTGGCGCCGACCTGGCCCTGGGCCACCTCGCCCGCCGCCTGCACCCGCGTGTTGGCGGGCACCGGATCGGCTTCGGCCGTGACTTCGACGGTCGTGTCGAGCCCGGCCACGGTGACGTCCAGGTGCTGCGGTCCCGCCTGCGGCCCGAGCGACCACGCGGCGTGCGCCCGGCCGTCGCGATCGGTGGCGGCGGTCCCCGGATCCACCGTGCCCTGCGCGTCCTCGGTCGCGAAGGAGACCGCCGCCCCCGGCACGGGCCTCCCGCTGCGGGAGAGCACCTGGACCGTGACGGCCTGCGGCAGGCGGCGGCCGGCGCTCGCGCGCTGATCGCCGCCGGTGACCAGGCGGGCGGAGCCGGCGGCGAGCGAGACCTCCGAGGGGATGCTCGCCGTGTAGCCCTCGATCGCGGCGGTGAGGGTGGTGCGGCCCGGCATCCGGGCGCTCGCGCTTCCCGACGGCGTGATCGCGACGATCGTGGTGTCCGCCGACTCCCAGCGGACCGTCCGCCCGGCGACCAGGCGGCCGCGCGCATCGAGCGCGCGCGCCAGCAGCTGGACGCCGCCGCCCTCGGGGAGCCGGACGATGGTGTCGCGCGCGATCGCCACGGAGCGCACGCGCTGCGAGACGGTGACGCGGGCGCGGCCGACGTGATCGTGGACCGACGCGGTGACGGTGGCGGCGCCGGGACCGCGCGCCACGACGGCGCCGGACGAGTCCACGGTGGCGACGGCGGAGTCGTCGCTCGCCCAGACGACGTTCGCGCCGGAGATGGTCGCGCCGTGCTCGTCCGTCACGGTGGCCGCCAGCTGCAGCGTGTCGCCGATGGCCGCCAGCGTATCGTGGGCAGGGGCGAGCACCACGCGGCGTGCCGCGAGGTTCGCGAACCCTGCGCCGGCGGCCCCCAGCCACGGCGTGAGACCGAGACTGCGGGCGTTCACCAGGATACCGATGATCGCCGCCACCGTGGTGAGCGCGACGGCGATCCACTTGCCGGCATTGCTGACGTGCTTCGGGCTGGGGACCAGCTTGCTGACGGATCGCCTCAGTTCCATGTCGGGCCGCCTAGGCGCGAGGCCAACAGGAGATGGCACGACGGTGCCGTGATGTCACGGACTGCACCCGGCAACTGAGGGGGGTAGCTCTCCCCTAAACTGCACAACTCCGGACCACTTGGTCAAACGAGGGAGGCGGACGGGTATTTCGTTCCCTGCATTCAGAAGGGCCCGGCGCATTGCCGGGCCCTTCGGGTCAACGGGTGGCCTGCGTCGGCCTAGTGCTTCTTCGCAGCGGGGGCTGGCATTGCTCGGCTCGAAACGCCGATATCTGCGAAGGCCAGCCACTGCCCGTTCACTTTCCTGTACGCGGTCACGGAGTAACCTGTGTCGGGGAACATCGCCGCCATCCCCGGGGGCGCGTGCGGCCCGGGCTGGAAGGTCTGTACGTAGGTGTACCACTGCACCGCCAACGGGCCGTTCGCCTCCACGCTAGTGGTGGTGACGGTGCATTGGAACGATCCGTAGCTCAGGTACTTGGCGAGCACGGCCTGAATTGCCGGCCGGCCTTTGACTGCAGGCTGGTTGGGCATCATCAGCACGGCATCTTCGGCGTAGAACATCGCGAGCGAGTCCGCCCGGCCAGCGGCCGTATACCGGCAGTCTCGGTCGAGGCCAGCCTGAAGAACGGTCCTGGCCGAGTCCGACTCGGCCTTCATGCGGGCGGCCATCTGCTCGGGGGTCTCGGGCTTCGGAGCGCAAGCGGCGAGGGCGAGCAAGGTGACCGCGACGAGACTGCGGGTCATGCCTTCCTCCGGAATTGCGGTCGCGGGCAAATGTACCCCGCGCCGAACCACTCGCCAGCCAATGGCGAGGGCTGCCGTCGGTATTATCCCGCCGCCCGCGCATGGCTGCGGCGGGAGCCGACCGCTTGGGACACGGTGAAGTGCGCGGTGGCCAACCATCGGCACGGCAGCGATGATTACCCGCGTGCCTCCCCGACATGTGGTCGTCATCCTCGCCGCGTTGGCGGAGCAACTGCGGTGGCGATAGGTGATGGCCGAATTCGCGCGTGAGGCTCTGGGCTGGAACGAGTGGTTCGCCTCGCAATCCGGCCGCTGTCGCGGGAATGACAGCTTCGCACGCGTTGCCGCGGTTGATCGTGACCAGCTCCTGCTGCTCGGCGCACCCGGCTT
>DATJUT010000029.1 GCA_035502185.1 Gemmatimonadales bacterium | reverse complement strand
GGTGGCGATCGCGATGATGGTGCTGGCCTTCCTGCTGTTCGGCTTCGCGGCGCTGCGCGGCTACGCGGCGCCGTGGAAGTGGGCCGCGCTCGCGGTCGCGCTGGCGGCGTGGCTGTGGGTGCTGGTGCCGTGGTACCGGCGCCGCGAAGCGATGACGCCGGCCCAGCACCAGCGGGGGTTCTACGCCGCGCTCACGGCCTGGGCCGTGACCGACGTGGCGGTGGTGTTGGCGTTCGCGCTGTAGGCGGCCGCCGGCGGCGCCACGCGTCGGCCCGTCGCCCTCGCGCTCCGGGTCGGCGCGGTGCGGTGGCCGGCGCCTCGGTCGCCCTCTCGCCCGGACCCGGCCTGGCACATCGACCGGCGTCTCGGTCGCCCCGTCGCTCGGACCGCGTCTGGCACGTCGGCCGGCGCGTGGCGTCAGCGTTCTCGCATGCAGTCCTCCCGGTGCGGCGGCCCTTCCGTCCCGCCGCCTCGGCAGGTACATCTACCGCGAACGCGTACGGCGCCTGCTTCGCGGAAGGCTCTCCGATGATCGTCGATCTCTCGCATCCGATCACGCGCGACGGATTCGTGTACCCGGGCTTCCCGTCGCCCGAGATCGTCCAGTTCCGCTCGCACTCCCGCAAGGGGAAGCCGTACGGCCCGCGCACCTCGTTCGCGATGACGCGGGTGAGCGCGGTGATGAACATCGGCACGTATCTCGACAGTCCGTATCACCGTCACGAGAAGGGGGCGGACTTCACGGGGGTGCCGCTCGAGCGCCTGGTGAACCTGCCGGGCGTGGTGGTGGACGCGCGGCGCCGGCCGGGCCGCAAGCTGCCGGTGGCCATCTTCCCGCGGCACCAGCTCACGGGGCACGCGGTGCTGATCCTCACCGGCTGGTCGGAGCGGTGGAATACGCCGCGCTACACCGAGCCCGGGCCGTTCGTGGGGAAGGAGGCGGCGGCGGCGCTGGTCGAGGCCGAGCCGGCGGTCGTGGGCATCGACTGCATGAACATCGACGACATCGACGATCCGGAGCGGCCGGCGCACACCCTGCTGCTGGCGGCGGGGATCCCGATCTGCGAGCACATGACCAACCTCGAGCAGTTGGCGGGGAAGGCGTTCCGTTTCTCGGCCGCGCCGCCCGCGTGGGAGCGGGTGGCGAGCTTCCCGGTGCGGGCGTTCGCGGTGGTGGAGTAGAGGGCGCAATCGCGGAGCCAGCCCGGCGTCTGCCGCATAAGGCCCGTCGCGGCGTAGGAACGGTTGTCGCCCGCCGGCCGCGGTGCGCACCGTGGGGGCATGACCGGCGATTCAGATCCCGGGCCCGACGGGGTGGGCGGCGAGGGCGCGCCCGTTGCCGCGCCGACGCCGATTCTCTCCGAGCGCGCGCTCCGCTACGTTCGGCGGATGCCGCCTCTTCCCCCTGACGGGTCGAGCTTCAGACCAGCAGCGCGTCCCGGAGGCAGGTCTTCCTCCATCTCGCGACCCGGTGCGATCCGGCCCGCCACGACGCCCGGGACCTCCGCGGGGTCGTCGCCTGCGCCGCCGACCCAGCCGCGCGACACGCTGGCCACGCGCCCGCACCCGCCGGCTCGGAGTTCATCCACCTCGGCCGAGGCCGGCGCGTCTCCGCCGGCGCGGCCGAAGCTCCTCGCCCGTCTGCGCCGCGCGATCCGCGTGCATCACTACTCGCCGCGCACCGAGGCGGCGTACGTCCTGTGGGTGCGCCGGTTCGTGCGCTTCCACGGCACCCGCGATCCGGCGACGATGGGCGAGCCCGAGGTCGCCGCGTTCCTGAGCGACCTGGCGGTGCGCGGACGCGTGAGCGCCTCGACGCAGAACCAGGCGCTGGGCGCGCTGCTGTTCCTCTATCAGGAAGTCCTGGGCCGGCGTCTCGCCTGGGTGGACGGCGTGGTGCACGCCAAGCGTCCGACGCGGCTGCCGGTGGTGTTGACGCCCGGCGAGGTTCGGGCCGTGCTGGCGCACATGCGCGGGCCGTTCTGGCTCGTGGCGATGCTGCTCTACGGCGCCGGCCTGCGGCTGATGGAAGCGCTCGAGCTGCGGGTGAAGGACCTGGACTTCGAGCGCCGCGAGATCCGGCTGCGGGCGGGGAAGGGGGCGAAGGATCGGGTGACGGTGTTGCCCGAGGCCGTGTGCGAGGGCCTGCGCGCGCACCTCGAGGTGGTGCGGCGGATCCACAAGCACGACCTCGCGGCCGGTGGCGGCGCGGTGCCCCTGCCGGGCGCGCTCGAGCGGAAGTTGCCGGGGGCGGCGAAGGACTGGGTGTGGCAGTGGGTGTTCCCGGCGGTGCGGCGGAGAGTGGAGGAGGAGGCGCGCGATCCCTCGGCACCCGCCGGCGGCCGGGGCGCGAGCCGGCGGGTGGGCCGGTGGCATCTCGACCCCTCGGGCGTCCAGCGGGCCTTTCACGCGGCGGTGCGGAAGAGCGGCATCACCAAGCGGGCGACCTGTCACACCCTGCGGCATTCGTTCGCGACCCACCTGCTCGAGAGCGGGGCGGACATCCGGACCGTGCAGGAGCTGCTGGGTCACAGCGACGTGCGGACGACGATGATCTACACCCATGTCCTCAACCGCGGTGGCCTGGGCGTCCGGAGCCCGGCCGACAGCTTCCGGATCGGCGGGCCGGCCGGGCCCTGACCGGGCGATGGGCGATGCCCGGTAAGCGGGGCGAGCCGCTCCCGTTTACGGCGTGAGCGCCGTCGCCGAGACCGCCGCCCCGGTCGAGGGGGCGCGTCCGGGCCCCGTGTCCGGGACGCGTCCGGGCCGCGTGTCCGAGACGCGTCCGGGCCCCGCCGGGGCGGGTCCGGGGCCGCGCAAAGGCTGCGGAGCTTTCCCTAACGCCTCCCTAACGCCCCCGTTGCTACATTGCCTGCCGCGCAGGGTTGCAGCGGAGCCGTCGGCA
>DATJUT010000028.1 GCA_035502185.1 Gemmatimonadales bacterium | reverse complement strand
GCCGAGACCAACAAGGCCAGCACGCCGAAGACGGTGAACATCGTGGCACCCAGGTCCCACTGGCGCATCCTGGTCCCGAGGAGGTCGGACATCGGCCGCGTCGTGACGTAGGCGTCGCCCGGCATCTCGCGCTGCAGCGCGACGCGCACGGGCTCGGCGTAGCGGTCGGCGGGCCCGCGCGTCCGCACGAACAGGCCCCCGCCTTCCGGATGCCACTGCGTGGTCGGCACGTAGTACGTCAGCTCGGGCTCGCCGCCGAACTGGCTCTGGACGATGTCCTCGGCGATCCCCACGACCGTGCGGCAGGGTGCCGTATCCGCGCTGATCTTCACGCAGCGGCCGATGGGATCGGCGCCCTTCCAGAGCGCGGTCGCCATGGCCCGGCTCAGGACGCTGACCAGCGGGCTGGTGGCCTGATCCGCCTCGGTGAAGCCGCGGCCGCGCACCAGGCGCGTGCCCATCGCCTGGAAGTACTCCGGCGAGGCGGGCTGCAGCAGCATCTGGCCGCCGCCGACGTGGTTCGTGTAGGCCGTGTCGAGGCCCGGCACCACCACGTTCCACCACCAGCCCCCTTGCATCGGGACGCTGCCGGCCCGGGTGCTGGCCTCGACGCCGGGCACCCGCAGCGCCGCGGCGGCGAGCCGGTCCCTGAGCTGCGACGCCGGCGCCGTATCCAGCTTCACACTGCGCATCACGGGATTCACCCACAGCAGCCGGTCGGCGTCGTAGCCGAGCCGGACGCCGCGCACCTTGTCGAAGCTCCTCACGAACAGGCCCGCGCCCACCAGCAGGACGACCGACAGGGCGCCCTGCACGATCAGGAGCGCGGTCCGCGTCCGCGAGCGGTGGAACGTCCCCTCGCGGACGCCGGCCTTGAGCGCGGGCGCGACGTCGCTCCGCACGGCCTGCCACGCCGGCGCCAGCCCAGCCAGCAGCCCCGCCGCCAGCGCCGCGGCAGCTCCGAAACCCAGGACGCGCGGATCGGCCAGCGTGCTGGTCCAATCCACGTCCGGGATCAGCGTGCCGCGCAGCAGGCCGCCGCCCCACTGGGCGATCGCCAGGCCCGCCGCGCCCCCGAGCAGGGCCAGCAGCACGCTCTCGGTCAGCAACTGGACCATCAGCCTCGTGCGGCTGATGCCGAGGGCCAGCCGCACGGCGATCTCGCGGCGCCGGCCGAAGGCGCGCGCGAGAAGGAGGTTGCCCACGTTGGCGCAGGCGATGATCAGCACGATCGCCGCGACGCCGACGAGCCAGAGGGCGACCTTCGCCTCGCTCGACTCGCCCGGACCGGCGTCCCTCAGCACGCTGGCCGCCACCGCGCGCGGCCGGAACTCGCCGATCGGCGGGAGGCCCGGCTGCTCCACGCGTTGCTGCGCGTAGCTGCGCTGGAAGTCCAGCGTGAGCGCGGCATCCGCGGCGGCCACGCCGACGCCGGCCCGCCGCCGCACGACGATCTCGGGCCACGAGAACCCGTACAGGCCCAGGATCTCGGCTTGGCCGATCGCCTCGAACAGCGCGGCGGTGATCGGCAGGACGGCCACCACGTTGCCCATCGAGGTGCCCATGAAGCCCGCGGGCGCCACGCCGACGATCGTGTAGTCGCGCTGCCCGACGCGCAGCGTCTTGCCGACGGCGTCGGCGCGGCCGGCGTAGGCGGAGCGCCAGTAGTCGTAGCCCAGCACCGCGACGGGCGTGCCGGTCGGCTCCCGGTTCTCCTCCGACGTGAAGAACCGCCCCACGACCGGACGCATCGCGAACAGGCGCCAGTAGCTCGCGGTGACGCCGAGGACGTGCCGCTCCTGCGCGTCCGTCCCGACCCCGACCGCCACCGACGGGTCCACGAACGACGCGATGACGTCGAAGTGCGTCGTGTCGGACGCGAGATCGTGGTAGCGCCGGTACGAGGTGTTCGTGCCGGCGAAGTCCCTGCCCTCGGACGTGCGCCGCACGAACCAGACGCGGTGGACCCGGCCGGCGTCCGCCAGGTACGCCGGCGGCTTGAGCAGCAGCCGGTCCACGATCCCGAACATCGTGGCGTTCGCGCCGATCCCGAGGCCCAGCGTGAGCACGACCGCCGCGGTGAACCCGGGCTTCATCCTGAGCCCTCGCACCGCGTAGCGCAGATCCTGACGGAACGCGCCCCACCAGTCCGCGCGCCGCTCGGACGCCACGCGTCCACGGTCCGTAGCCACCAGCAGGGCTCTCGTCGCGCGCACGTCGCCGAAGCGCCGCTCGGCCTCACGTCGCGCGTCCGCCTCCGGAAGGCCGCGCGCCACCAGCTCCCGCGCGGCGAGGTCCAGGTGGAAACGCAGCTCCTCGTCCACCTCGCGCTCGACGTCGGCGGCGCGCCCCAAGCGGAACACGCGCCTCAGGCCAGGCCAGCGAATGGACGGGCTCATGCGGTCTGGAGCACCTTGAACATCGCGGTGGCGTAGCGCGAGAACGCGGCCGCCTGCGCCTTCAGCTCGCGGCGGCCCGCGCCCGTCAGCTGGTAGAACTTCGCGCGGCGATTGTTGTCGGAGAGGCCCCACTCGGCGGCGATCCACCCCCGCCGCTCCATCCGGTGCAGCGACGTGTAGAGCGCGCCCTCCTCGACCAGGAGGTCCTCCTCCGTGGTGTCCCGCACCCAGCGGGCGACCGCGTAGCCGTGCATCGGCCCCCACGTCAGCGCCTTGAGGACCATCAGGTCCAGCGTGCCCTGCATCAGCTCGAGCTCGGCGGCCACGACTCACCCCTGAACGGTTGATGGGAGCATAGCGCCCCCGCGCCGCGGGCGCCAGCCCCCTCAGCCGTTGAGGGGTGGCGGCGGCGGTGCGGCATGGCGACGGCGGCACCCACAGGTGCGCGGCACGCGACGTGCGACGAGATTTCGGCGGGTCGCCACGACCCTCCGGGAGGCCGGCCGCGCACGTGCTGAGGATCCTGACCCGCCTGTTCCACGACGACGCCGCGTACGCGCGCGGGCGCACGGTCGCGCTCTACGCCGTGCTGGCCGCGGCGAACGCCGGCGCCTGGCTCTGGGCGGTGGCCGCGTTCCGCGCCTATCCCCTGCTCCTCGGGACCGCGCTGCTGGCCTACAGCCTCGGGCTCCGCCACGCGATCGACGCGGACCACATCGCGGCCATCGACAACGTCACGCGCAAGCTGATGCAGGAGGG
>DATJUT010000027.1 GCA_035502185.1 Gemmatimonadales bacterium | reverse complement strand
AACAAGGCCCAGGCGGCGCAGGCGCTCTTCGATCACAAGTTCCTGCTGCCGAGCGCACCGGATGCGCCGAGCTTCTACCTCGCGCCTGGCGACGGCAAGGTCACCATCGCCTGGCAGAAGTCGAACTCGGAGGCGGTCGGGGACGCGTATTTCGGCGTGGCGAGCCTGCCGCTGAATCCGGACGGAACGGTGAACCCCCTCTACGACCCCGACTACCGCCAGTTCGACGTCCAGGGCTACCGGATCTGGCGGGGCACCTCGGCGTCGAGCCTGTCGGTGATCGCGGAGTTCGACGTGGCGGGTGCGACGTTCACGGACTATACCGCGCAGATCTACGATCTGGCGCTCTACGGCAACCAGTGCGCTCCGGAGCTGGGCGTGACCGCGAGCTGCCCGACATTCCCGGTGGCCTATCCGCTGGTGCCCTCTTACGGCCCGCCGAACGCCACGGTGATCCAGGTGCCGCTGGGCGGTCGGGCGCTCCTTGCCAATGGCGCGATCGAGCTGGTGCAGGCGGACACGGCCTTCAGCGCCCGGACGGGGACCCTGTACTACGCGGTGCCCTACGTGTTCGTGGATTCGACGGTGCGGAACAGCTTCGAGTACGTGTACGCGGTGACGGCGTTCGACGTGAACAGCGTGCGGAGCGGGCCGTCGTCGCTGGAGTCGCCGCTGGTGACCAAGGCGGTGACGCCGCGGGTGCCGTCGTCCAACGCGGAGCCGGCGGTGGTGGTGACCGGGATGTTCGGCGACGACGGTGTGGCGCTCGACCCGAACGCGGCCGGCATCCGGGTGGACTCCGCCACGGGTGTGTTCACGGGGCTGGTGCCGCCGACCAACGGAGCGTCGTTTATCCTGGAAGCCGGCGTGCTGGAGGCGCTGCCGCCGGGTGACATCACGGCGCGGATCGACTCGCTCGTGCCGGGGACCGTGGGCGGCTTCGGCGGTCCGTACGCGAGCATGTACCTGTCGCTCATCTCGGGGAAGGACACGGTGCGGCGGGTGATCCCGTTCGACCCCGGTGCCGGGTACAACCAGGTGAACGTCACCTCGACCAGCAACTGGGTGCTGGACTCGACGGCGGCCCCCCTGGTCAAGTACGACTCCGCGCGGGCGGCCGCGCTCGGGCTGTCGGTGCTGTTCAAAGCCGGTGCGACCATGCCGGTCCAGTTCAAGACCTTCATCGCGCCGATGGGCGCCATCAGCCCCGGCAACCTCACGATAAGCTCCCAGCGGTACCCGTGGAGCGGGGAGACGGCGGCGCAGCATCACAGCGCGCTCCTGAACCAGCCGGTGTGGTACGACGAGGGCAGCGCCGAGCCTTCGCAGCCGACGGTCAATCCGTTCGCTTCGGCGGCCAACACCGACGGCAAGCTGACCGGCGTGAGCATGATCTACCAGGCCCTGACGTACCGCCTGCCGAACACCGGTACGCCGCCGGGCATCAACCTCCTGCACCGGTACGTCCAGTACGGGACGTCCCTGGGTCATCCGGGCGACTTCGTGGTGACGTGGAACGCGGACTCCACGATCACCGTGCGCGACTCCACGCACCACCTCAACGTGCCGTTCCGGCCCGACATGGGCGTGAGCTGGGGCTTCGTGAACGAGCGGGCCCTCACCGCGGCGGGGGTCACGGCCGGCGACATCGCGGACGGCACCGGCGCGCCGACGGTCGGCGTGGTCGGGTACTGGCATCAGTACGCGATCGCCCCGGTGTGCAGCCTGACGTTCGGCGCCACCTGCGCTCCGCTCCAGAACAAGGCGGAGTACGAGCCGATCAACTACGACAACACGGGCACGGCCAACGGCCACGGCATCTCGCTGTACATCGACGGCAGCTTCTTCATCATGCAGATGGCCTCGCTGCCGGCGGCCGGCACCAAGTGGCACCTCAAGGTGCTCGATGGCATGGTGGACGCCACCTGCTCGACCTACACCCCGGCGACGCCGGCGGCCGCGGCGACGGCGTGCTCCGGCTACTCGTACACGCCGCTGCCCTACCGCCAGCCGTACGTGCCCGGGCTGTCGCTGAAGATCCAGGTCACGCGGGGCTTCACGCTGGCGGCGGCCTCGGGCGACCTGACGCGCATCCACACGGTGCCGGATCCCTACTACAACCACAGCGGCTACGAGACCGCGGGCGGGCCCCGGCAGCTGCGGTTCGTCAACCTGCCCGACCGGGCGATCATCCGGGTCTACAGCGTGAGCGGGATCCTGGTGCGGGTGCTCACCCACAACGACCCGACGGGCGGGGGCGAGGAGCCGTGGGACCTGCTGACGCGGGAGGGGCAGCTGGTGGCGAGCGGGGTGTACTTCTGGCACGTGGAGGCGCCGGACGGGCGGACCCGCGTGGGGCGGATGACGATCGTCAACATCACGACCAACTAGGCGGAGCGCCCGGGAAAGGCCGGGCGCCCGGGCCGCCGGCGTGCCGAGCAACCCCCTCGGCCGCCGGCGGGTGCAGGACTCGGCTAGACTGCGGTCGCGGCCTCGCGCGCGGCCGCGGCGAACCGCCGCACGATCTCGCCCGCGGGCTCGATCCGCGTGATGCCCGCGACCGACTTGCCCGCCTGCCAGTAGTCCCGCGACGACCCGCCGCCCAGGGCGGCGCGCTTGAGCTTCCACACGTAGCGCAGGGCGTAGATCGTCCGCATCAGGTACTTGGTGCGCCGGCCGCGCAGCATCCACCGCGCCAGCGGCCCGGCCCGGGTGCCCACGCGCTCCACGTACGGCGTCCGGATCACCGCCAGCGGGACGCCGGTCACGCGCTCCGTGAGGACGATGTCGTCCTCGCCCGCCACCACGATCCGCCGCTTGTAGTCCGGGTGCACGCGGCACTCGTCGGTCGCGATGAACCGGGTCCCCATCTGCACGCCGGCGTAGCCCAGCCTGAGCGCGGCCACGAACGCCCGCTCGTCCCCCACGCCGCCGGCGCAGATCACCGGGCGGCCGAGGTCGCCCAGCTCCTCGATCAGCGCCTCGGCGCTCCTCGGCCCCGCGTGGCCGCCGGCGCGGTCGTTCACGGCGATGAGCCCGTGCACGCCGCTCTCGAGCGCCCGCTCCGCCCACTTCCGTTCGGTCACGTCGTGGTAGACCACGCCGCCCGCGGCGGCCACGCGCTCGACGACCCAGCGCGGCTTGCCCAGCGAGGTCACGAAGAAACGCACCCCTTCCTCGAGCGCGACGTCGAGCCAGCGCCGCATCCGCTCCAGGTAGGTGCGCGACGACCGCTCGATCAGGACGTTCATGCCGATGGGCTTCGCGGTGTGCCGGCGGATGAGCCGCAGGCCCTCGCGCAGATCGTGGCCGTGGACGTAGACCATCGAGAGCGGCTGCACGACGCCGATGCCGCCGGCCTCGGAGACGGCGGCCACCAGCTCCGGGTTGGTGCAGGGGTACATCGCGCCGCAGACCAGCGGCACCTCGATGCCGGCCTGTTGCGTGAACGGCGTCGTAAGAGTCACCATTGTCGGCAACGATAACGCCGAAGGAGCCTGCGGGCACGCTCCCGTGAACATCCTCCACGTCCTCTCGCAGCGCGAAGTCACCGGCGCCGAGCGGTTCGCTGCCTCGCTGATCCGCCAGCAGGCCCGGGCGGGGCACCGGGTGACGGTGGTTTCGGACACGCTGCATACGGAGATGGACGCCGAGTACGTGAGCCTGCCGCTGGACCGGCGCGGCTACGTCCGGCGGGTCCGGAACGTGGTCGCGCTGCGGCGTGTCATTCGCGGCAGGGGCATCCACCTGGTACACGCGCACTCGCGGGCCGCGAGCTGGGTCGCGTTCTTCGCCACCCGCTGCTCGCGCGTGCCGCTCGTCTCCACTCTCCACATGCTGCAGCCGCGGCACGCCTCGGTGCGCTTCAGCGTCTACGGCGAGGCAGTGACGGCCGTCTCGCCCACGGTCGAGGCGAACGCGTTGCAGGTCCTGCGCCTGCCGCGCTCGCGGCTCCACCTGGTGCCCAACGGGGTGGACCTCGAGCTGTACCGGCCCGGCTCCTCGCCGGCCGAGGCGCGCCGTGCCCTCGGCCTGCGGGCGGAGGGGCCGGTCGTGGCGCTGGTGGGCCGGCTCTCGGGGCCGCGGGGCGCGGTCGCCAGGTTCGTCGTCTGGGACGTGTTCCCGCGGGTGCTGGAGGAGGTGCCGGGCGCGACCCTGATCGTGGTCGGGGGCATGCGCGGCACCGCGGACTTCCCGGAGCTGGTGGCGCAGACCAACCGCCGGCTGGGGAGCGAGCGGGTGCGGTATCTGGGCCACCAGAGCGACGTGCGCGGCGCGCTGGCGGCGGCCGACGTGGTGATCGGCGCCGGGCGGAGCGCGCTCAACGCGCTGGCCATGGGCCGGCCGGTCCTCGCGCACGGCGAGACGCACTACGTGGGCGTCGCGGAGGAGGCGACGGCGGACGAGTGCCGCAACACCAACTTCGGCGACTCGGGCGTGCGGCGCGACACCGACCGGGCGCGGATGGCCGCGGACGCCGTGGCGCTGCTGCGCGACGCCGAGCGGCGGTGCCGCCTCGCGGCGTGGGGCCGCGCGTTCGTCGAGCGGCACTACGACGTGCGCGAGACCTGGCGGCGCATCGAGGAGGTGTACCGGCGCGCGCGGGCCGCGAAGTCACGGCGGCGGATCCCGGTCCTGATGTACCACCGGATCGTGGACGCGCCGCCGGCGAGCCGGCACGGGATCTGGGTGACGCGCCAGCGGTTCGCCGCGCAGCTCGCCTCGCTGGCGCGGCGCGGCTACACCACGATCACCTTCGGGGACTACGGCGCCTACCTGGCCGGCGGCTCCGCGCTCCCCCGGCGCCCGGTGATCCTCACCTTCGACGACGGCTACGCCGACAACCACACCAACGCCTTCCCGCTGCTGCGCGAGCACGGCATGAGCGCCGTGGTGTTCCTGATCGGCGACCGCAACGTGACGGCGAACCTCTGGGACGCGGCGCAGGGCGAGCCGCAGGTGCCGCTCTTGGCCGGCGACCAGATCCGCGAGATGCAGGAGCACGGGATCGAGTTCGGCTCCCACACCCTCAGCCACGCGCGGCTCACCGGCCTCGGCGCCGACCGGCTGGCCGCCGAGCTGGAGGGCTCGCGGCGGGCGATCGCGGAGCGCACCGGCCGGCCGGTGCTGTCCGTCTGCTATCCGTACGGCGCGGTGGACGCGGCGGTGAAGGACGCGGCCGAGCGCGCCGGCTACGCGTTCGGGGTGGCCTCGGACAGCGGGCCGCTCCGGATCGGGGAGGACCTGCTCGAGATCCGGCGGGTGCAGGTCTTTCCGGGAACGGATCGCTTCGGGTTCTGGCGGAAGACGTCGAGCTGGTACCATCGCTACCGCGGCCTGCAGCGGCGGGCGCACCCGTGATCCGGACGCGCCGGTGAGCGGGCACGAGCCGGTGCCGGAGTTCGTGGAGCGCCTGACGGCGGCGCTCCGCGACCGCTACCGCATCGAGCGCGAGGTCGGTGCCGGCGGGATGGCGACGGTGTACCTCGCGCACGACCTCAAGCACCACCGGGCCGTCGCCCTGAAGGCGTTGCGGCCCGAGCTGGCCGCGGCGCTCGGCCACGAGCGCTTCCTCCGCGAGATCGAGATCGCCGCCGGGCTCAGCCATCCGCACATCCTGCCGCTCTACGATTCGGGGGAGGCGGACGGCGTCCTGTTCTACGTCATGCCGTACGTCGAGGGCGAGTCGCTGCGGGACCGCATCCGGCGCGAGAAGCAGCTCCCGCTCGACGACGCGATGAAGGTCGCGCGGGAGGTGGCCGACGCGCTGTCCTACGCTCACACCCGCGGCGTCATTCACCGTGACATCAAGCCCGAGAACATCATGCTCCAGAGCGGGCACGCCGTGGTGGCCGACTTCGGCATCGCCCGGGCCGTCGACGCCGCGGGCGGCGCGCGGCTGACCGAGACGGGAATGGCGATCGGCACGCCTTCGTACATGAGCCCGGAGCAGGCGGCGGGGGATCGCGACCTGGACGGCCGCAGCGACCTCTACGCGCTGGGCTGCGTCCTGTACGAGATGCTGGCCGGGCAGCCGCCGTTCACCGGGCCCACGGTGGAGAGCGTGATCCACCAGCACCTGGCGGCGGAGCCGCGCTCGATCACTCAGATCCGTCCGGCCGTCCCGGACGAGATCGCCGGCGTGCTGCAGCGCGCGCTGGCCAAGAACCCCGCGGACCGGTTCAACCCGGTCGCGCAGTTCGCCGAGGCGCTCGGGCAGCGCCGCGCCCCGGCGGCCGCATCCGGGCGGCGACCCCGCCGCCGGCTCGTGCCCGTGCTCGCGGCAGGCGCCGTGGTCGTCGTGGGGGCGGCGGGCGCGCTGCTGTTCCGCGGCGGACGCACGGCCATCGTCTTCGGCGCCACGACGCAGGTCACGCTCGACCCCGGCCTGGAGATCGACGCCGCGATCTCGCCCGACGGATCCATGGTGGCGTACGCGGCCGGCCCGCCCACGCGGATGCAGATCTACGTGCGCCAGGTGAGCGGCGGCCGCACGGTGCGGCTGACCGACGACACCACCATGCACCATCGCTGGCCGCGCTGGTCCCCCGACGGCACGCGGGTCGCCTACGAAACGGCCGACGGGACCATCGCGGCGGTGCCCGCTTTGGGCGGGGCCCCGCGCCTCCTCGCGCGAGTGCCCCCGGATTCGGGATCGATCACCGACGGTCCGCCGATCGCGGGCTTCGACTGGTCCCCGGACGGTCAGCGCCTGGTGTACGTGCGGAAGTGGCCGCTCGGGTCCATCTACCTCCAGAGCCTGCGCGGAGGCCCGCCGACGCTGCTGGCCACGGTCCCCCAGGCGCACTCCCCCTCGTGGTCGCCCGACGGCTCGCGGGTGGCGGTCGCGGTCGGGAACGGGGTCTTCGTGTTCGGCGCGAAGTACTTCGCCAACGAGGGTCAGTCCGGCATCGCGGTCGTTCCGGTCGGCGGCGGGTCGCCGGTGACGATCGCCGATGCGTCGGCGATCAACGTCTCGCCGGTCTGGACGCCCGACGGACGGAGCCTCCTGTGGATCTCGAGCCGGGAGGGCCCGCGGGACGTGTATCGCGTGGCCGTCTCCCGGTCCGGCGTGCCACGCGGTCCGCCCCAGCGCGTCACGTCGGGGTTGGGCGCTTTCTCGCTGTCGCTCAGCCGGGACGGCCGTCGCCTGGCCTACGCCACGCTCACGACCTCCTCGAACGTCTGGGAGATGGACATCCCGGCGGGAGGGCCGGTGTCGAGCGCGTCGGCGCGTCCCGTCACCCTGGGCGACCAGACCGTCGAGACGGCCGACGTGAGTCCGGACGGCAGGTGGCTCGCCTTCGATTCCAACCGGGGCGGCAACTACGACATCTGGCGGATGCCGGTCGCCGGAGGCGACCCCATCCAGGTGACCACCAATCCCGCGGACGACTTCGCTCCGGCGTGGGCGCCCGACGGGCGTACGCTCGCGTTCCACTCGCTCCGGAACGGCAACCGGGATCTCTTCACGATCGCCGCCGACGGCACCGGGGAGACGCAGCGGACCAGTGGACCGGCCGAGGACCTGGACACGCACTGGTCGCCCGACGGGAGCGCGCTCGTCTACCAGTCGGTCACCAAGGACCGCGACGTCATCCGGGTGCTGAGGCTGGCCGACGGGAGCGGACACGACCTGTGGCCGGGGGAGTACGCGCGGTGGTCGCCGGCGGGCGGCGAGATCGCGGCCATCACGCCGCAGGGCCTGCGCGTGGGACCGGCCGCCGGCGGCCCGACCCGGATCCTGGTCCCGCGGCCCGACGAGAACTCGGGGCCGTACCTCTGCACCTGGTCGCGCGATGCCCGGACCGTCTACTACCTGTATCGGGACGCGTCCGGATGGTCCATCCGCTCGGTCCCCGCGACCGGCGGTCCGTCGCGCCGGCTGGTGAATTTCGGCGACAGCGAGCAGCAGCCGAACCGGTACGCGCTGGCGACCGACGGTCGCCGGTTCTACTACACGGCGGGGCGGCGGGAGGGCGACGTCTGGGTGGCGGAGCTGACGGCGCGCTAGGGCCGCGAAGTTGACCGCGTTCCGGCCCGCCGACTAGCTTTCAATGCTGGGTGCGTGGCGCGCGGTGGCTGTAGCTCAATCGGTCAGAGCGCTGGACTGTGGCTCCAGAGGTTGGGGGTTCGATTCCCCTCAGCCACCCTCTTGAAGGTGGAAGTTCCGAGACGGCGAAGCGAGCAGTGGTTACCAGTTGCTAGCGGTGAGGGGGCAGCCCGGTTACCAGTAGGTGAGTCCTGTACCCTACAACTGGTAGCCACTTCTCCCTGGCAACTTGCCGTCTGGCGACTTGGTCTAGGTCCGTAGCTCAATTGGTAGAGCACCGGTCTCCAAAACCGGGGGTTGGGGGTTCAAGTCCCTCCGGGCCTGTATTTGGAGCAGAAGCGGGTTGTGAGACGCCGAGTTGCGAGTGGTTGCGAGCACTTGGTGACTGCGGGGGGTGATGGGCGGCCTCGCAACTCGGACCTGGGCGGCCTCGCAACTCGGACCTGTACGTCTCGCAACTGTCTTTCTTGGCGGTATCGTCTAGGGGACTAGGACGTGGCCCTCTCAAGGCCAAAACACGGGTTCGAATCCCGTTACCGCTACTCGGCCCTATCGTCTAACGGCTAGGACACCACCCTTTCAAGGTGGGAACAGGGGTTCGATTCCCCTT
>DATJUT010000026.1 GCA_035502185.1 Gemmatimonadales bacterium | reverse complement strand
TACATCACCTCGAGGCCTTCGCCGACCGCGAACCGGACCGCCTCCTCGGTGTGCCGGAGGATGTGGCCGATGTCCCACTCCTCGGCGTACTGCCGGATCGGGCTGCTGCCGATGAAGATGCAGGCCTCGATCGGCACGCCGGTCTTCTGCACCAGGTCGGCCATCGGCTGGATGTCGGCCACGACGGTGCGGCCGGCGCAGTTGGCCCTGACGCGGAGCTTGTGGTCGCCGATTTCGCGGCACAGCCGCTCGACCGCCTCCCGCTGGCGCGGCCCCGCGCCGGGCAGCCCGACGTCGGCGGTCTCGATCCCGAGCCCGTTCATCAGGTGGAGGATTTCCAGCTTCGCCTCGACCGGCGGGTCCTTCACCGACGGGCTCTGCAGGCCGTCGCGCAGGGTCTCGTCGTCCAGCATCGGCGGCGCCGCCGGGCGCGCCGCACTTCCGCCCGCGGCCGCCCAGTCGTGGATGAGGCGCTCCTCGGCCGGTCCGCTCACGCGCCGCTCAGGCCGACGCCTTGCGGCCGGTCTGCCGCGCGCGCTCGAGCAACTCGGCGGCGCCCTTCTCGTCGCCGCGGCCCTTCCGGATCTCCGCCTGGTGGTAGAGGCTGCTGGCTTCGCCGAGGGCCTCGGCCGCGTAGGCGCGGAACTCGCGCTCGGCCGCATCCGCCTCGCCCTTCCGCTGGTGGATCAGGCCCACGTGGTAGCGGGCGCGCAGGTACTCGGGCGTGAGCGCACTGCACTGCTCGAACTGCGCCTTGGCCTGGTCGAGGTCGCCGGCGTGGAACAGCGCGACGCCGAGCCGGTAGTGCGCCGCGTTGTAGTGCGGATCGATCTCCAGGCAGCGGCGATAGGCGGCGATGGACGCCGGCATGTTGCCGCGGTGGTAGTAGGCCACGCCGAGGTCGTACCAGCACAGCAGGAAGCGCGGCGCCAGCTCGACCGACTTGCGATAGCAGTCGATGGCGCGGTTCAGGGTGCCCTGGTGGAAGTGCATCGTGCCGAGGCAGTGCCAGGGCAGGGCGTCCTGCGGCCGCAGCTCGACCAGCCGGTCGAGCTCGCGGCGCGCCTCCTGGTGCTTGCCCTCGCACTCGAGCATCAGGGCCGCCTGGAAGCGTTGGTCCGTCCAGGCGTCGCGCAGGAACATCCCGCACTCGGCGCAGAACTTGTCGTTCTCGGCCGCTTCCCGGCCGCAGCGGGTGCAGCGCATCGTCAGGTTCTCCCCCTGGGAGAGCGGGTGTAGATCGTCTTGAATTGGAGCGCCATCACAAGCTGGCAGTCCCCGCACTCGCCCGCCAGGTCCTCCGGCGTGAGCGGATCGGCGCACGCCTCGTAGCCCAGCTCCCGGTAGAGCCGCAGCGCCTCCTCGCACCGTGGGCCGTCGGCGATGAAGCGGCGCTGCCAACCTTCGGCCACGCGGGTCGGGTCGGGGGCGAGCTGGGCCTCGGAGAGGAGCCGCTGCGCCTCCTGGCGCACCAGGCGGCCGAGTGGCGCGGCGGAGTCCGGCGAGCCGGCGGAGGGCGCCTCGCCGGCGCCGGCCATCGAGCGAGGTGCCTCGTCGCCGCCAGGCGGCGCGGGCTCGTCGCCGGCGGTCACGCCGACTGGACGGTGAGCTGCGCCAGCCGGCGCTGGCCGAGCAGCGCCGCGCCGAGTGCGGCGGTGAATTGCACCAGGTCGCCGGCCGGCACGTTGACCTCCGCGCCCAACTGCTCGCGGATCACCCGCGCCATCCGCTCGAAGCGGAGGATGCCGCCGATCAGGGTGAACTCCGGCTCCATCCCGACCCGCTTCATCAGCTGCACCGAGCGGCCGACCAGTGAGACGATGGCGCCGTGCATGATGTCGGCCGGCGCCGAGCCCTGGGAGAGGTGGTTGATGACCTCGGACTCCGCGAACACCGCGCACACGCCGGAAATCGCGACGGCGGTCTTCGAGGTCGCGACCAGCGGACCGATCTCCTCGGTGCCGTAACCCATGTACCGGGCGGTCTTCTCGAGGAACGCGCCGGTGCCGGCGGCGCACTTGTCGTTGAGGCGGAACGAGCGGACCTTGGCGCCCTCGCCGAGGCGGCTGGCCTTCATCGTCTGGCCGCCGACGTCCAGGATGGTGCGGGTCGCGGGGAAGAGCAGCGTCGCGCCGCGCGCCGCGGCGGTGAGGTCGGTGACCTTCACGTCGCCCACCTGC
Source organism: Gemmatimonadales bacterium (assembly GCA_035502185.1). Lineage (NCBI taxonomy): Bacteria > Pseudomonadati > Gemmatimonadota > Gemmatimonadia > Gemmatimonadales > Gemmatimonadales bacterium. The sequence continues at coordinate 4,273 of DATJUT010000026.1, read as the reverse complement.
ACCTGGTGGCGTCCGAACCCGGTGGCGACGGTGTACGCCACCTCGCCAGCGTCGAGGCCGGCCTCGCGCGCGGCCGCCGCGAGCGCCTCCTCGGCGACGCGGGCGAGCTGGAAGCCGGTGGGGCGCATCGCGCGACCCAGGATGGCGTGGTCGGGCCCGAGCACTACGGCCTTGGTGTAGGTCGAGCCGACGTCGATGCCGGCGGTGCAGGCGCTCACGTGGCCGCCCGGGCCGGGGCGCGGGCCGCGAAGACGTGGTCGAGCGCGAACAGCGCGGCGCCGAGGGCGCCCATGTAGTGCGAGTCGTCGCTGACGTTGACCGGCACGCCGAGCGCCGCGGTGAGGGCTCGCACCATCGCGACGTTCTTCGCCACGCCGCCGGTGAACGTGACTTCCTCCTCGATGCCGACGCGCCGGGCCAGTCCGGCCGAGCGGGCGGCGATGGACTGATGCACGCCGAGCAGGATGTCCTCGATCTTCTTGCCGCGGCCGAGCCAGGACAGCACCTCCGACTCGGCGAACACCGTGCAGGTGGTGGTGATCTTCACCGCCCGCTCGCCCGCCATCGCGCGGTGGCCGAGCTGGTCGAGCGGGATGTCGAGCGCGCTCGCCGCGGCGCCGAGGAAGCGGCCCGTGCCGGCGGCGCACTTGTCGTTCATGCAGAAGTCCTGGATCTCGCCGCCGGGCGTGACGCGGATCGCCTTGGTGTCCTGCCCGCCCATGTCCACCACGGTGCGGGTGCCCGGGAACATCTGCGACGCGCCGCGGCCGTGGCAGCTGATCTCGGTCACCTGCGTATTCCCGAACGTCACCTTGTAGCGCCCGTAGCCGGTGCCGACGACGTACTCGACTTCCTCCTCCTCGAGGTTGCCAGCCCGCAGCGCCTCCGCGAACGACTCCTCCGCGGCCCGGGTCACGTTCGCCCCGGTCGAGGTGAGCGAGCGCGCCACGATCCGCCGCCGCTCGTCCACGATGACCGCCTTGGTCTGGGTGGAGCCGACGTCCACCCCCGCCGCGTAGGACATGTGCGCTTCCTCCTCAGGCCGTGGGAGGCGCGGCCGCCCGCGGGACCGCCGCCTGGGCGCGGCGCGAGGCCAGGCCCTCGAAGAACGCGTCGATCCGGTTTTTGAGCTGCGCCTCGGACACCACCCGCCGGTCCATCATGTCCGACTCGATGAACAGGCTCGGCAGGTCGCGCTCCGCCTGGAGCGCGCGGCGGCTGTCGGCGAGCCCGGTCGAGACGGTGCGGCAGCTCTTGATGGGGTGGAAGACCACGCCGTCCGCGGCGAGGTCGTCCACCATGCCGACCAGCGGGCCGGTCTGGTGGAACATGTTGTCCATCGCGTCGCGCACCCCGATGAGCAGGCCCTCGGCCAGGCTCTCGAGCGGCCGCGCCAGGTCGTACTCGTGGCCGAAGTTGGCGCCGCCCGACGCGAAGTTCAGGTAGGTGGACCCGACGAAGGTGCCGCCGTGCTCGGTGAACAGCTCCGAGAAGCGGCGGAAGATCGGGTAGCACGGCACGCCCACGAACAGCAGCCGCCAGGCCTCCTCGGTCAGCGTGCCGATCCCGTGGGCGCTCTTGTACGTCATCTCCTCCACCAGGTCGGTGAAGTAGGACGCGCCCGCGGCCGCGCCGCGGAAGCAGTTCGCCATCCCGAGGTAGATCGTGCCGTCGGTGAGCGCGTTGAACACCGAGGGACGGCTGGCGTTCAGGGCCAGCACTTGTTTCCAGCCGCGCACCAGGCCGTTGGTGTGCCCCATCGCCTCGCGCAGCCGGTCCACGTCGAACCGCACGCCGGAGACGCGCTCGAGGACCGGGATCAGCTCCCGGAGCTGGGCCTCGACGTAGCGCCGGTCGTGCTCGAAGTCGGCGTCGCCCGGCCAGGTCTGGCCGCCCTCGCTCCGGGTGCCCGGCACGTCGAGGGTGAAGGCCGGGATGCCGTACATCCGCTCCCAGATCTCCGCCCACTTGATGTAGGTGTTGCAGGCGTTGGTGTAGACGGCGATGGCGGGCTTCGGGATCCGGCCCATCGGCAGCTCGCCGCCCCGGAGCTGCGCCGCGACGTCGGCCTTCACGTAGCCGCAGATGTCCGGCGAGTACCCGTAGTCCTCCGCCTGGTCGAGGTACTCGTGAGCGGCGCGACGCACCGCGGTCTGCAGCGAGTTGATCTCGGGGAACACGACCGGCAGGTCGAAGGTCCTGAGCAGCTCCGCCAGGCTCCCCATCACGAACACGTACGCCGAGGGCCGGCCGGCCTCGGCGGCCGCGCCCAGCTCCTGGAACCACTCCCGGAACAGGCGCGCACCGTCGTTGTTGCCGCGCCCCACGATGCCGTCCGTCCCCACCGCCTCGCTCACGCGCCGGCTCCTCTCACTCGAACAGCAGGTTCTCGACGAACGTCTCGAGCTGGACCTCGAGCTGCTCGAAGCTGGTCATGTTCTCCTCGAACTCCGTCACGAAGAACGGCACGCCCGCGGCGTCGAGCGCGCGGGTGTAGGCCACCTGCTCCTCGAGCCCCGGCTCGCACATCTTGGCGGCGCCGACGATGACCGCCTGGGCCCCGGCCGCCCGCGCCCGCTCGATCAGCATCCGCTCCTTCGGCTTGCGGGCGTCGTGCTGCACCGGGCTGTAGCTCGAGCGCTCCAGGTAGGCGTGCGCCAGCGCGGCGAGTGGATCGCCGTCGGCGCTCACGTCGTCGGTGATCCAGCGCAGCCCGATCAGGAGGTCGTCGTCCACCAGGTCGCAGGAGCGGCCGATGGCCCGCAGCAGGTCGAGCGGCGGTTGCTCGCAGAAGCCGCCCTCGAGGACGACGCGCACCTTGTCGAGCTTCTTCGCCGGCCTGGCCGCGAGCGCCGGGAGTACCTGCGCCAGCAGGTCGTTGTGCTCCTCGCGAGGCATCAGGCCGCCGACGGCCACCAGGGTGTAGGCCTCGGCGGCGCCCACGCGCCACGGCGCCTCGCGCTTGAGGGCGTACAGCTCGCGCAGCAGGGCGCGGTTCCGGTTGAAGACGGCGATCGAGCGGCGCAGGTCGTCGTCGCTCACCTGCCGGCCGGCCACGCGCCCGACCGTGCGGCGCAGGCGGTCGTACTCGCCGCGCAGCCAACCGGCCGAGTGGAGGGAGTTGGCGTTCTGGGGCAGGTAGAGGATCTCGCACGGGTAGGCGAAGTTGCGGCCCCACACCGCGGCCAGGTTGCGCGCGGCGTCGCAGATCGGATGGGTCACGAACAGGTCGAGCACGACGCGCCGGCTCAAGGCCAGCTCGAGCGACGTCTTCACGATCGAGCAGAGGTAGGAGCCGAAGCGTGAGTCGGCCTGGGTGGGCTCGACCGGCGCGCCGCGGACCTTGTAGGGCAGCATCCCCGCGGCGTGCGCGATCTCCTCGGGGAAGTAGACCTGGAAGTGGCCCGCGACCTTGCCGCCGGCCTCGCGCCACCGCGTCACGGTCGGGAAGCGGTCGTCCTCGAGCAGGTCGGCGCACCGCGCGAGCACCTCGTCCACCGGGCGCCCGCGCCAGCCGGGGAAGGTCTCGACCGTTTTCACCTGTGCGTCCAGACGGGCGTGCGCTTCTCGAGGAACGCGGCCAGCCCCTCGGTGGCGTCGACCGTGTGCATCAGCTCGCGGGCGTAGCGGCGGCCGGCGCCGGCGAGCGCGTCGGCCTCCAGGCGCTCGCGCGCGGGGGGGCGCATGGCGCGCTTGGCCACGCGGAGCGCGGCGGCGCTGTGCCGCGCGATCCGGCCGGCCAGCGCGAGCGCCTCGGCGTCCACGGCGTCGTCGGGGACCACCCGCGCCACCAGGCCGGCGGCCTGCGCCTGGGCGGGGGTCAGCGGGTCGCCGGTATACACGATCTCCGCGGCTCGAGCCGGCCCGGCGAGCCAGGGCAGCAGGGCGCAGGCGGCCGGCGGGATCACGCCGAGCTGGATCTCGGGCTGGCCGAAGCTTGCGGTCTCGCCGGCGACGGCCAGGTCCATCGCCTGCACCAGCTCGAAGCCGCCGCCGAGGCAGCGGCCGCGCACCGCTGCGACGATCGGGAGCGGGAACGCCCGCAGCGCGGCGATGGTGTCCAGGAACTCGGGGATCATGGCCTTCCAGGTGGGTGGGCGGTGTTCGCCGACGTCGGCCCCCGCCGAGAAATGCCGGCCCGCGGCGCCCACAACCACGACGCGCAGGGCCCGGTCCTCGGCCAGCGCGCCGAGCGCCTGCCGCAGCTCGCCCAGCAGCGCGCGGGTCAGGATGTTGAGGGGCGGCTGGCTGATCGTCACCCGGGCGATGCCGT